>NZ_CP067017.1:0-1526 GCF_016599815.1 Anaerococcus obesiensis | reverse complement strand
AATTTTAACCACATTCATAGCTATGCAGCCATGTGAATCACGCAGGAATTGCCAGCCAGAGACAGCTGAAACGGATTTTTTTCATGCTTTCGGAAGCGAAGAAGACGGGGACCGGAGCGGGAAAACAGAAGTTCAGGGGAATGAGCGCGATCTGGCAATCGAGGCAAAACACAGCAACAAAAGACACACCAGAATCGCGCCCGTATGCGTTTTAACGCGTTCCTGTGTTTTCAGCAAGGTCTGACTGAAGCGCGTTCCCGGTGCCCCCGAACCAACCATTATCCCAAAAAATGCACCGGGAACGCGCTGACAACATTTTAGCCTGCCTCTGATTACCATCCCAGAGAAGGGCCATCCAGTGTCCGTTCCTGTATTTCCAGCTGGCGCTCACGCTCCAGGGATAACTCATGTTCGCGTTCCTGTATCAGCCGTTCGTCCCTTATCTCCTGTTCTCGCTGTATAACTGGCTCAAGCGTTCTGTCTGCTCGCTCAAGTGCTGCACCTGCTGACTCAACTGCATGACCCGCTCGTTCAGCATCGCGTTGTCCCGTTGCGTAAGCGAAAACATTTTCTGCAATTCCACGAAGGCGCTCTCCCATTCGTTCAGCCGCTGCATATAGTCCTGTTGCAGTTGCTCTAATGCGTTCAGCAAATGTCTTTCCAGCTCCGTCATGCTCTGTTACTCCTGTACCAGCCTTACGGCATTCTGTTTCCCGTTTTCCATCGTCCAGTTCGTTTCGGCTTTCATCCCCTCGGGCAACACCAGAAAACGTCCGTTGCTCCCCTCGTGATAACGCACGCCCCATGTCTTCGCGTTCAGCTTCTCCAGATTCTCGTTCTGCTTCCTGATTTCTTCCAGGTTCGCCTGTATCATCCCGCCAAGATACCAGAGCGTCCCGCCACTCACGGTAAACAGGAAAATGACCATCCCCAGTAACATCATGCCCGTATTCCCTGCCAGCTTTAACACGTCCTTCCTGTGCTGCATCATCGCCTCTTTCACCCCTTCCCGGTGTTTTTCCAGCGATTCCTCTGTCGACGTTGTGAACAGGGCTATAGCGTCTTTGATTTTCGTCTCGTTTGAGGTCACAGCCTTGCTTACAGATTTTTCGAGCTTGCTGAACTCGTCGTTCAGCATTGTCTCTGTAGATTCGGCTCTCTCTTTCAGCTTTTTCTCGAACTCCGCGCCCGTCTGTAAAAGATTGCTCATAAAATGCTCCTTTCAGCCTGATATTCTTCCCGCCGTTCGGGTCTGCAATGCTGATACTGCTTCGCGTCACCCTGACCACTTCAAGCCCCGCCTCTGTGAGCGCCTGAATCACATCCTGACGGCCTTTTATCTCCCCGACATGATAA
The DNA here is from genome assembly GCF_016599815.1 of Anaerococcus obesiensis. Lineage (NCBI taxonomy): Bacteria > Bacillati > Bacillota > Tissierellia > Tissierellales > Peptoniphilaceae > Anaerococcus > Anaerococcus obesiensis. The sequence continues at coordinate 170 of NZ_CP067017.1, read as the reverse complement.
AGAGCGTCTATCCCGCGTGTGACGCTCTCTGCAAGCGCCTGTTTCGTTTCCGGCAGGTTATCAGGGAGAGTCAGTATCCGGCGGTTCTCCGGGGCGTTGGGGTCATGCAGCCCGTAATGGTGATTAACCAGCGTCTGCCAGGCATCAATTCTCGGCCTGTCTGCCCGGTC